>NZ_CP176758.1:0-8612 GCF_046603695.1 Metabacillus indicus
ATTTTTATAAAAATATGTATTATTTGTTTCATATTGCATAAATTCAGAGGATTTACACATAATTTGAATATCTTTAGAAGAACTATCCACACTATAAATACAGTGTACAGGAAATCCATTCTTAACAGTTTTTCCTTTGTTTGATTTTAAATTCAATAAAGAAGTAGGCGCAAATGTATCAGAATTTATTCTCTCAATTGCTAAACAAAAAATTAATTTTCTACTACGAATACCTTTATCGAAAGAAAAATTCAAATAAGAAGATCTTTCATCAATTATTCTTATATTACATGTTGTAAGTTCATTTAAATATTTAATTATCTGCAATTTTTGATCTGTTGAGCCATCAGATTTCTTTATAATATTTTTGGGGGAAACTTTATTAGTTTTAAGGGCATTATAAAATTGAGCAGGGCGCATACCCTTATAGCTAATACCGCAAAGATGCATAAAATTTGCTTTTTTAGGCTTAAAAACAATTTCTTGATACTTGTTTTCTTTGAAATAAACGTAATGGATTTCTTTATCAACTATTTTTTCGTAAGCATTGAATCCATCTTTTATGGACTCCATTGTTTTTTTCTCGTCCACGTTCCCCCACCTAAACTACAAAAAGATGGAGGATGAGTAAAAAAACTAACTCAACCATCCATCTTTTGAATGTTAATATTTATTAGGTTTTTATGTTGCTTGCCAACGTCTGGCACCCGAAGTCCAGAAAGGGTATCAAGTTTTTATGTTGCTTGCCAACGTCTGGCGCCCGAAGTCCAGAAAGAGTATCAAGTTTTTATGGTGCCTAATCACCATGTTGCAACATCAGGTTAACAAATAATGTGCCTGATGTCAATTATTTTAACCATTTCTGAGCTTCTTATCCATCCATATATTGTATGTTCTTTAAAGGAAAAATTGCAAACTTTTATAAAAATGGATTGCATAAACTCCTTGTTTTTTATACAGTCGGCCAGATTCATACGCAGCTGAAAACGTTGATCTGACAGGCTTGTATAAAATCCTGCATACCCGATAAATTTAGAAACCAAAAGATCCCTTGGAAATCAAGGGGTCTTTTGGTTTGCCAACTGTCCAGAGGATTAATTATGTTAACTAAATTTGTATATCAAATACATATCTAATAAAAGGTACAGCAAAACATCATCACTTTTTTATAAATGTATACTTTAGTGCTTTATTAATACTTATAGAGTCCCTTTTTACTAAAAAAAGTCCAGACTCAAGATCAACTTCCAAAATTGAGTCTTGTATATGAGTCTTTTATATTTAGTGTTAAACTGAAATAAAAATAATAGGGGGATTTCTGTTGAAAGTTAATAAAATTTTGGGTTTGTTAGTATTAACTTCGTCATTATTTACAGGCTGTATAGATAAAGATGTTACTGCAAATTTTACAACATCAGATATACAAAAAATAAATCTAGAAATTAGTAAAAGAGAAGTATTGGAAAATGAAATTACATATTGGTTAAAATTAAAAAATAATAGCGATTTTACAATTAAACAAAACAATGTATTTGTATCATATCCTTTAATACTAAATAATGGTTCCAAAGGTAATGTATATAAAGTTGAGGCCCAAGGCAATAAGTTAGATATAATGCCTGGAGAAGAAGTTGTATTAACAGTATCTACACCCTTTCAAGGTATAGGAGATAAAGATTCTATATCCTTTGACACACCCCAAATACAAGTTGAAGGATATTTAGACTCTGTTAATGAGAAAAGCAAATTTAGTTTCAATAAAAGTGAAGAATTAAACCAGTAAAGCAGACTTAAAGATTAAGTCTGCTTTACTGATACAAGTTAATTATTTTTTTTAGACTTTCTTATAAATAAAAAAATCAAAACTAATAATAATGCCGGAACTCCATAAACCATTAATTGAAATAAAAGATCTCCTGTATTCATAATTTTTCTCCCCTTTTTTTATCTGTTCATAATTATTATAAAGAAAAAAACTCAACAACAAAGAAGTTGTTGAGTTTTTTTAAAAAATATTAATAATACGTATTGCCACGAGCTGAAGCTGAATCGCCGCCCAAAATTAATGAGACACTTCTTGTTAGTGTTCCGTATGCTCCACCTAAATAAAGATAAGTAGAAAATCTAGCTTCTGCTTTGTTATAAGCTGTTTCTGTTCCTCTAATGATTCGCATTGAAGGGTCTCCATTAGTTCCTCCTACCATCCAAATGCTTTCGTTATTTGCCCATGTAATCTTGTCGAAACCGCCATACACATAAGTATAATTTGCTCTAAAACTAATTTCCCAAACTCCAGGATTACTATAATAAACTTTTTTATTAGAACAGTTCATATATCCAGAGCCACCTGTACAGCTGCCACCTTCAATTCCTGTACCCATTGTAGTAAAGCCACCGTCAGCAATTTTTTCTAACTCTTCAACACCTACCACACTAATAGATCCATCTGCAAAAGTATGAACGGCTTCATAACCAGTAGCATTTTCTATTTTTGTTACACTAACCGCATCACTGTCATCTAAAATCATTGAATCAAGAGGTACTTGTTTCTCTAATTTTTTAACTAATTTTTTAATAGTTTTCTCATTTACATTATATTTTTGCAATTCAGTTTCTACATTCTTTAATTCTTCTTGATTTAAAACCAAACCTGTTTTTTGCACTTGTTTTTGTTCAATTTTTTCAGCTGCATACACATTTGTACTTTGGCCTGCATTTGGGTTACCTACTCCTAAGACCATTGCCGAGACTAATCCTGAAATGATAAGTGGTTTAACTAGATTCATGAATTACTATTCCTCCCAAATTATGTTTTTTCAACAATTTCCATAATAACACAACATTTGATATAAAATACATATAATGTTAAAAAAATGTAGAAAATTGAAAATGATTACATAAGAGTTCTCTATAGACAAAAGCTGCCTTTATGGCAGCTTTTTTGCCTTTATGGCAGCTAACGAAAAATAAATAAATTAGTGTTGCAAAACTAGAGTCGAATTGCTATTAAATATAGAGTGAGAAGAGAGAGAGTTTTTAAAGTGGGTTAAATCATTGATATATATGGTTTTTTGGGACATTTCGTAGTTATCAAATTTGATAACACTAGTTACTAAATTTGATAACTACGAAAATGAAAAAAAGAGCCTAAAATGGCTCCCTAAAACTAAAATAATTTATCCGGTAAATCCTTTAAAGGTTTTTTGTTCATAACTTTCCTAAACATTGCTTTCAAAGTAGCATTTACATTGTCCTTATCTCCTGAATAAATAATATTAGGATTAATGAAAAGTGAATAAGCCCTAACATTATTATTTTCAACACCTGATTCTGCTTTTGCTAAAATACCTTTTTTAATTAAACCATTTACAACCCTGCTAATCTTAGTTTTACTTGTTCCAAGTAAAACTGCTATTTCTGATTGATTAAGTGGATTAGGATTTTTCTTGTTAATATCATCAACAATACAATTTGAAGACAAGCCAATGTGAGACTTAATATCACTCAAAAAAACTTTTTCCTCACTGGTGAGATATTTTTCTTTTCGTAAATGCTCCCAATTATTTTGCAATGACTGCGCAAACCTCGCTTTCGACTGCACTGATCTCTCGGTTCCAATGTATATGTTCTTACCAATGCCTTTACTTAATAAAGCCATTGCATTTTCCATTTCTTCCTGGGATACACCTGCATGATCTAAAGCATATTGAAATTTATCAATATCAAACTCTCTTTTACGCGCATTTTTTTCTGCTTGTCCAAAATTAAGAACCTTATTCTTCTCTTCCAACTAATTCCTCTCCCTTTATGTAGCAGGAATTAGTTCCAGTATGCTAGAATACATTTATAACGCTTCATACGGAAACTAATTCCAAACCTTATTGAGAAACCGCCTGCCGACCAAAGCATGGGCGGTTTTTCTCGTTCTACTATGTTTCGACAATATCAATAAAATTCCCTTTTTACTACTCATTTTCAATCTTTGCTTTCAAGCTCTCCAATAACTTATCGTCAATTCTTTTTGGTTTATAACCCATTCGATCAATCAAGATACCCTCTATAAGCTTCATACGGGCCGTATAAGCCCTATATTCACTTTCTGCAAAACTTATAGTGTCAGAATCCATTTCAATTAAATCTGACCCCTTCTGAAGGCTTCTCATAAGGTTATAAGCCTTTGAGCGTTCTTCTCGAACCAAACGAAGCAGTAACAACAAATCATATGTATGAAAAAGAACCAGGTCTTTGAAAGATCTTTGAGCTAATTCTAAATAAACAAGTTCTTTTAATTTTGGCCGCGCCGGATCCAAAGGAGCCTTACAAAAATCACATTCATTTCCAAGTACATTCTCAGATCCACAATAGCAGCATATAATCAATCAGTTTTCCTCCCTTCCTATAAATTTGGTATAATACATGTGAAAAGTAGTCATGGCGACATCTCCACTTGCTGCTGGTACAGCAAGTGCCTGGATGATGTGTATAATGCATTTATCCAATCTTTCAACCCACTTTTATTCATAAGAGTGGGTTTTCTTTATTGTGAAAAGTCCCTTACAAAACATTACTCATAATTTTCAATGATCAATTCTCTTAAAAATGCAGACATAGCCTGTTCTTTTCGATGTTCATCAAGCTTTTCCCAAATTTCATCAGGTAACGTAATCGACACTTTTTTTGTTGTCCCTAAAGACGGACGACCAGCCCCCACACGTCTACCTCCATGTGAAGCACGACAATCCAAACAAAAAACTTGTCCTTTATATGCCTTCTCATAAATACGATCAGCTAGCTTTAGTTCTTTGCTACAATTGCTGCAAATGAATGTTTTCATTCAAAACACCCCTTGAAATAAGTTACTTTAAATCTAACAAATTAAGTTCTTTTATTCAAGTTCTTTCTGACAAAAATTTTTCCATTGCATCATAAATTTGATATAATAAAGCTACTTTTTCTTATCGAATGATAGAATCACAAAACTCGACTACTCTTTAGGAGTGGTCATTTTTTTTGCCATAAAGGCTATTAGGTTGCCATAAAGGCAACCCTCGTCATTAAGTATTCTGAACGACTTGCTCCTTTTCACGATTGGTCTGTTTTTGATCGTGTTCTCTTAATTGCTTTAGATTTTGTTTCATCACTTTTTCTTTGTTTTCTAATACATATTTTTTTAACGATAAAGCCAATTTTTCAGCTTCTTCCTTACTCTCAATCTGAAAATGTTTTTCGAAGATCGCACCCACCTCAATCAAGCGTTTTGTTCGTTCCTTTCTCTCTTTCTCTTTTAATCTATTCTCTAGCTGCTGTTTTCGAGCTTTGATTTTCTCCATCTGATTTTCTAGTTCTTGTAGCCTCTCATTATCTGATTTACGAGCCATTTCTAAAAACCCTCCTGCATTACCATATTTTTCTTTTATTATAGGGAAAGTAGTGCTAGAATACTAGTCATAAGGCAAGAATCGTCACAATAGATGTGACATTGATTCCCGAAGACTGAAGAGCAAGGGCGCACTTATACATCGTTCCGATGTGTGCGGTTGCTTCGCAACAAAATCCTTTCCCTTCCGAGACGGAAGGACAAAACCCATTATCGCCTATCGGCGAAGCCATAACTCAAGAGGAACAATCTTGCGATTCTTCCTTTTCGTTTCGGTCATATGGGGAATCTCGTTGCGCTAAAAAATGAGGAGGTGAGAATCATGGCAATTTATCATTTATCGATGCAAATAATCAGTCGTTCAAAAGGTCAGTCTGCTGTCGCTGCTGCTGCTTATCGTTCTGGTGAACGGTTAACGGATGAACGTACAGGAGAAGAAAAATTTTATCGTCGAAATGTTCAACCCGATACCATGATTCTTACCCCTTCCAATTCTCCAGAATGGGTGCAAGATCGTGCCCAACTATGGAATGAAGTTGAACGAAATGAAAAGAGAAAAGACTCTCAACTTGCAAGAGAAATGAACATTGCCTTGCCAAGAGAACTCTCAAATGAAAAGCAGAAAGAATTGCTTCAAACCTTTGTTCAACATGAATTTGTTGATAAGGGCATGATTGCTGATGTTGCCATTCATCGGGACGATCTTGAAAATCCCCATGCACATATTATGCTGACAATGAGAACGATCACGAAAGAAGGTTTTGGAAAAAAAGAACGGAACTGGAACGCGGATTTTGCTAACAGCAAAGAAAATAACCATGGCTTTGTAAAATCGAGCGACAATTGCCTGGATATTCGAGAGCGCTGGGCATACCATGCAAATCAAGCTTTAGAGAACGAGGGAATCCAAGAACGAATCTCACATCTTTCGCACGAAGCTCGTGGCCTAGAAGAACTTCCAACCGTTCACCTTGGACATGTCGCTAACTCTATGGAGAAGGACGGAAAAGCATCTGAACGAGGCAACATCAATCGTGATCGCCGAGAATACAATGCCCTTGTCGTGGATCTGCAAAAATACCGCGAAGAGAAAAAAGCATTGGAAGATATGAAAGCCCTAGAGCAAGTCCAAAAGAAAAAGCCTGAAAGCTTCAACACAGTTGTCGAACGTACCGAACTTAAAGAGGCTGCAAACTATCTGAAAGCTGAACCAACATTTGATAACATTGAGAAGCGCCGTCAACAATTGGATCGTTGGGAAGCACAGATCAACAATAATGACCAGTATATTCGTTGGAAAGACGATAGTATTCGTGAAGCTTCAGAACAATTCCGATGGATGAAGGTATACCAAAACCAAATGCAAGAAGCCCAGCAGCGTTTAAACAGTCTGAACTGGATGAATCCACTGAAACGTAAAAACAATTTACGTATAAAAGAGGAGTCAGAAAGAATCATTGCAAATGCCAAAGATCAGCTCACGTTCCATGATGAAAAACTTACCTATTATCGTGACAAACTTGGCTTCAACACAGAACAAGAATTAATTCAAATTAAGAATCAGCATGAAATTGAGCGCCCTAAACTCATTCATCAGAATCAATTTAAACGTAAAGAAATTCGTTTTGAACGAGATGCCTTCAAAAAGGCTGAAACCGCCCTTAAAAACGCGTTTATCAGAGAAATCGCATCCAAGTATCCTGAACAGCCGGAACTGCCTTATATGAGCTTTAAGACAGCTCAGAAGATTGATACGATCATGACAAAAAAAGGACATACAGATTTTCCTCTTGAAAGAATACAACAGATGTTACAAATGAATCGGACTAAGATTGATGCGTTAAAAAATGAAATACAACTTACTAAAGGCTTCCGATCTCGTCTTGAGCGTGGAGAAGAGTATTTAGAGAAGTACGAAAAATATAAGTTAGTTGTTGAGAAAATTGAAACAAACCCATTTCTTAAAGGAAAAACATTTGTATCAAGATCTGCTAAAGAAGAGTATGACCAAGCTATTACTATGCGAGAGCATTTTAAAGAGCTTCTAAAGAAAGAAGGAATTACAGGACTAGATGATTTAAAGAAGCAAAGAACCTCATTAGAAAAAATTGAAGAAACTGTCCCCCACATACAGGCGAAAATAAAACCTCTTGAAAATGGAGTTGATTTACTAGAATCTGTAATTCAAGGTATGGAGCAAGCAAACCGAGAAATGATGAGGAAAAACAAAAACAAAGAACAAACAAAAAACAAAAGAATATCTAAGGAACTCTATAACGTCTTAGAATAATAATCATTTGCCAGGGGAGGATTTCTTTGACTGAACGAAAAAAATCAACCGAAGACTTGTATGCTCAACTTCGCGAGCTAGAAAAACGAAGCAAGAAAAAACCAGAAACGCTGCCGTCAAAAAACGGCGTTTTCCTGCTAGATCCAACCAATCCACATCACGTGGAATGGTTTCAAGATGATGAAGAGGAAACAAATAATGAAGGTCACTAGGGGGTGTTCTGAAATAGAACAGGGGTCTGAATTTTTCAGACCCCTGTCACTGATGATTTCCAAATAGCTTTTGCCACCATGTTTTTGGTGATTCAGACTCGGTTTCTTTTGCTGCAGCAATCTCCAAACGCTTCGCTTCCATCGACTGCTGCAATTGTTGTGTTAAAACTCGATCTCGTTTTTCAATCACATCGTTCATCTTATGCTCAAAAGCCTGAAACATCGCTTCTCTTTCTTCCTCTACGGCTGCCTTTACGGCCTGATGAATAATTTCCTGCAATTCATCCTTTGATAAACGGATCTCTTCGCGAAAAACGCTTGGCGTTTTTGATGCGTTTTTGTTCTCTAAACCCATTGATGCTACGGCTTTAACCGCGTCTACAAACGGAACAGAATTGCTCAATAACTTTTTCAATTCTCTAAACGCCTTAAAATCGCGTTCATAATAAATACGCTGCTCTTTTTCATTTCTTTCGAATGAATAATCCAGTTTTTCTAATTCAATCGACCATCTTCGTAAGCTTGAAGTTGTGATTTCCAGATCAGCAGCTACATCTTTTGCAAAGTAACCAAATTTATTACCGTTTTCCATAGCGCCTATCACCTCTTTCTAACCTTTCTATATCCTAGAAAAAAAACCTCTGTATAATTTAAGCAGATTATTTCTGTAAAAAAAAAACGTTGCCAAATTCCATTTCTGGACTAGAGCAACATTTTAAGTGCGTTCAAGTTC